>NZ_JBJFZW010000022.1:0-660 GCF_045033025.1 Ligilactobacillus sp. LYQ139 | reverse complement strand
GCTTTATCATAAGCCGCTTTTTGCTGCTCATAAGTGCTCAACTGCTGGCTAATCTTGGCCGCCTGACTATCCAGATCCCCTTGCAGTTGCTTTTGCATCCCTTCCTTCATTTCCGGGATCACGGTCTCCGTCTTCGTCGGATTCTGCGTAATCTGCAACCCGGCACTCTTAACATCATTTACCGCCTTTTGCAAACGACTATCATCTAGTGGTACTTCAACATCATCGCCGCTGTATGAAGTTGGCATTGTGACCTTCCCATCAGCTGTCGTTCCACCGTTGGTGCCTGCTGCCCCTGTATTGGCCGGATCCTGAACGTGGTTCTCGTCTTCATCTTCCGTAGCAAACTCTGCTGGTGCTACCCCACTAATCTGGGCCTGATCCTTTGCGCCAACCGTTGCGGCAGCCTTCGTGGAATCAATCGTTGCTCCACTATCCTGGTTCAACTGGGCCTTCTTCTCAGTCCAGTTCTGCGCTGTTTGATTGGACGGTACTGCTAAAAAGCTTACCGGTGCTGCCGCTTCGTCCCGCGCTTCGGGGGTTGCCGCGCCGGTTTCCCGCGTAGTTGCCGGATCTTCTGCCTTTGCCGGTGCTGCTTTCTCTGGGCTCTTCGCCGCCACCTTTGCCGTTGTCTCCTTGACATTCCGCTTGACCGGCGTT
>NZ_JBJFZW010000021.1:0-1002 GCF_045033025.1 Ligilactobacillus sp. LYQ139 | reverse complement strand
AGACCGTGATCCCGGAAATGAAGGAAGGGATGCAAAAGCAACTGCAAGGGGATCTGGATAGTCAGGCGGCCAAGATTAGCCAGCAGTTGAGCACTTATGAGCAGCAAAAAGCGGCTTATGATAAAGCTCGTAGTGATACGTATAACGCTATGGGCGATACAATCTCTGGTGATGATTTTGATGCAGCGCGTCCGGTTGGTCTAGTTAATTCTGGGATTAATAATACGCAAGGAGTACCTGCCGAGGATAGCTTACAGCATGCTGGTAATCATGTAATTTATTGTACTCAACCATATGGAGTTGGCCCAGGCGTTGACGGCACTCCAGATCATGTTACCTTAAATACGGGTATTCAAGGGAACGCTGATCAACAGCGGACAATTGCTGGAATTTTATATTTAGGTAAAGGTGGCCCGGGGGACAACGGAACGTATTCAGAAATGGATACGCATTTCGCTCTATCATATTACCTGTATCATAATAATCTGGCCAATATTAAAAATTGGGAGAATCAAAATGAGGGTGTAACAGATCAAATTGCAGATAAGTGGTTACACTATGGTAAAGTACAGCAGTTATTAAATGCCGCAGGAAATTGGGATAAAGATGGTACGATTATGTACCGGTTATACTCTGGACATGCAGATAATGAGGATCATGGTAATCACGTAGCTGGGAGTCGAGGCTCACAACTATTGGTTGCTGGAAACTTTGCAAAGTCTCCAGTAGCACCGCAAGTACCACATTTCATGTACCACGAAGATAAGTTGTACACGGATACGCCTAAGGCTATCAAGAAGGTCACGAATGACGAAGGCTTTAACGTCAACGGTAAGAAACTTATGCGGGGTGATAAGGCAAACTACAAGCTGACCTGGGATCTTTCCGGTGATAAGGGCTTAGACATTACGCCGGGTATGAAGGTTGCCGGATTAAGCATTTCTGATACCTTGCCAGCACAAGTTGGTTTAGATGCCAACGGCATTACGATTACCGATGGAA
>NZ_JBJFZW010000020.1:0-1044 GCF_045033025.1 Ligilactobacillus sp. LYQ139 | reverse complement strand
AGACCGTGATCCCGGAAATGAAGGAAGGGATGCAAAAGCAACTGCAAGGGGATCTGGATAGTCAGGCGGCCAAGATTAGCCAGCAGTTGAGCACTTATGAGCAGCAAAAAGCGGCTTATGATAAAGCAGTTGCAAGCATTTCCGGTAACTTCTCTGGTGATGTTAAGGAAACGATGCAACCTTACACAGTAGATAATGCTGGTAACCCGCTTCCACTGACGGACCATAATGGTAATTCGATTAATGATTGGCGGATTGGTGGTGTTCCGCTGGTATGTGGTATGCCTGACGCTGAGGGTTTAAATGGTGGTAATGGTGATGCTCAGGTTGGGCCAATTGGAGATTCCGGTTTACCGAGTGTTACGATGAACGAAGACTCTAGTCTAACTAAAGATAATACGTTGATGGGAATCTTCTATTATGGTAATGGAGGCCCTGGAGATATTTTCGGCAGCGACAAGAAGACAGCGGCAATGGCAACGCATTATGCTTTGTCATATTACACCTACACTCATAATACTGATGGTATTGGTGATTGGGAACGGCAACATGATGGTGTTACCGATACAATGGCAAATCAGTGGAAGAGTAATCCAGCTGTACAGAAGCTATTAAACGCAGCTGCTGGATTCGATCCGCAAAAGTTAGGCGTTGTGGTTGCGGCATTCCATGGACAGGTGTCACCTGATCCACATAATCCGCAGTCAATTGCGTTTGCTAAAAAGTATGGGACACAGCAACTGTTCGCCGCCAAATTTGTAAAGGCAGTTCAACCACAAGTGCCACATTTCATGTACCACGAAAACAAGCTGTACACGGATACACCAAAGGCTATCAAGAAGGTCACGAATGACGAAGGCTTTAACGTTAACGGTAAGAAACTTATGCGGGGTGACAAGGCAAACTACAAGCTGACTTGGGATCTTTCCGGTGATAAGGGCTTAGACATTACGCCGGGTATGAAGGTTGCCGGATTAAGCATTTCTGATACCTTGCCAGCACAAGTTGGTTTAGATGCCAACGGCATTACGATTACCGATGGAA